>NZ_OZ018777.1 GCF_963970025.1 Rickettsia helvetica | reverse complement strand
TTATACATTATCTAATGATAAGAGAGATGCTATAAGAAACTCTATGATTGAATCTGCTATTGCAAAACTAAAGCAACAAGCTACGAGAGTTGCAAAAGCTCTTGGTCAAGAATATAGTAGATTTACTATGATAAATATTGATACTGGATTAGGTGCGCGACCTCCAATAGCGATGTACAGAAATGCAGCACCTGCTTTAGGTATGATGTCTGACGCCGCTGTGATACCATCTGCAGAGCCGGGTACAAGCACAGTATCGATCACTGTATCCGCAACTGCATTGCTTAAATAGAGTAATGCAATTTATCTAATACTAAATTAGAATACATTGTAGAATATTAAATAAATCAAGAAGAACATGCGTCAAATTAGTTTCATTTTGCTCACAAGCATTTTATGCATATCATGCAATACCACAAGAATTGTTAAAATCCTTGAAATTAATAAATCTGCATTTCAATATGAATCTATAGATTATCAATGTGAAAATGGCAGAAATTTAAATGTACAGTATTTGAATAATGATATTAATAATATTGCATTAATAAACTTAGATAATAATGTCATTATATTCAGCAATGTTGTTGCAGGTAGTGGCGTACGTTATGCTGCACAACAATATATATGGCATACAAAAATTGATTATGGTATTCTAAGTGATGAGATATCTAATACTAATTTAGTATGTCATCAACAGAAGTTAAAAACTAATAAGTAGATATAACCATTAGTGAAACAGCGATAATAGTGCATTAATACACCATTGCATATATCTTGCAATAATATTATCTCCTGTTAAAGGTAAAAACACTATAATATATAATAATATACCAGAACAAAACCAAGTGAGTTTCTGTGCAAACTCTTGATTCTTATGAATAATACTGCTCATATAGAGGATGCTACCATCTAATGGAGGTATAGGGATTAAGTTAAAGAAACACAGTACTAAGTTCACTACTAATATATATCCCAGTATATTATTGAAATAAGTTATAGAGTAAACCTGAAATATTCTAAGAATCAAAAAGATTAATGCAGCTAATAAGAAATTAGATAAAGGTCCAGCAAGACCTACAAGTATCATATCGCGTTTAGGTTTTTTGAAATATACAGGATTGTAAAGGACTGGTTTTGCAAATCCGAACATCGGCATACCAGTCAGGTATAGTCCTATTGGTAGTAATATACCGATTAATGAGATGTGTTTTAATGGGTTAGGAGAGAATCTACCCATATTTTTAGCTGTTGGATCACCAAGGTAATAAGCAGTGCGTGCATGAGCTATTTCATGTATTACCAACGAAAACACAAAAATAGCAACATAAACAAAAAAAATTTAAGATATTCATAGTTATATAGTAGTTCAGACTTGCTTAAGTTAGTTGTTTGCCATAAAACAAACAACTCTGATTTTATTCTTTGTGGTAATCATATATGAAATCTCAATCATCTCAAGCCATACAGCATTCTGAAGTCTCGAATGTAAAAGCAAGTAGTAATATTAGTTACAAGAAAAGACGTGAGGAATTAAATGAGCTAGTAAAGCGTCATATAGAAGTGAAGAAGCAAGCTTACAAGAACAAAGGATAACGTTTATAGGATCTAAACGGATTATTGAGAGCCTGAAAGCTTATTAATTTCCTGAATCGATATCCCTGTAACTTTAGAGATAAAAGCGATATCGGAGCCAGCATTAAGCATATTTTTAGCTACTTCATATTTCCCTTTAGCTTCTCCAATCTGCATGCCTTCGCTTCTACCAATCTGCATGCCTTGAGCAATACCTTCATCAATATATTTATCAGCAATAGTTCTCATAAGTCCCTCTTGTTCTTCCTTTTTTAAGTGTTTTGCTATGATCTTAGCTAACTCTACTTGTTTATCTTCAGATACCTTAGCATCACTATACCATAATAACCACTTAATGTAAATGTAGCCATTTTCCTTATCTATTTCAATACTACTTTCAAACTTCTCAAGTAGACTTTGCCATAGATTTAAGATATCACGAGCCTTGATATGTTTAAGCATATACTCCATCATACCAAGATGCTTCTTTTGTTCTATCTCATTATCACTTTGTTTTTGTAAGTCTACAAGTAAATACTCGCCGCCCATCATTTCCTTAGCAGTCTTGCAATCTTCAAATAACTCCCAAAAGCTCCTTGGAGCATTATAAGGCTTATCATTTGCATATACTACTATAGGACATATTAGCGGGAGCTTATTATCTTTTTCTTCTGCACTATTACTTTTATTTTTATTGGTGTCCTTATGCCTTTCGCATAACAGCAGCATATATTGCCAAAGTCTAAAGGCAATCCAGTAATCGCTACTAGATTGATGCTCTATAAGCACGTATACGTACGCTTTGTCATTATTAGCGCTTTCAGCAGTACTATCTTTAATATTATCATTTTTTAAAGAAACAGAGTACACGACATCGCTGAGTCTCTTTCTTAAGTCTTCAGTAACAAAACTTTCCTTTTCTATTTTGACACTATTTAAGTTAATTTTATTCTTAAATGTCACTGGCAAATAATGCTCTAGAAACTCACGAGCAGCTACAGGCTCGCTCATGACCTTTTTAAATAGCTCATCATGCCTTGGTCTCTCAGAAGTGTTGCTACCATCCGAGTCTACTTGTTCATGGTTACGATTTCTTTCTTGAGTATCAGATTCACTTAATGCTACAGAATCTTTTGGTATGTTTTTGTTATTCATTGATATTACTGATTATTTTTTATTAGTAATACATCCTAATACTACAGTATTATTACCATATTTATTATTAATTTTATCTAAACATTCTGTCAGAGATGTATTTCTTTTTTTCTGCTTATCCTCCATCATATCTCCAAAACTTAACTGATTATCAAGCTCTGTTAAACTTGTAAGAGCAATAGATATTTATGCGGTAATAATTTATTATTATTTTCTATATAAGGATTTATTAGATCCTGCCATCCTTGAACAAATATTTTAGAAATCGATATATTATCCGATAACTTTGCTACCTTAATACTTTTCTTTAACGTTTGCCTATCTGTAGTTTGAATAGTTATTATAATTCGTGACGCTTGAAGCTTTTTTGCTCTTAATCTATAAGTCGCTTTCTGTAATAAACTTAAAGCCACTATTCGGGCTGATTCAACATTACGTAAGTTTGGAGCAAGTACCTGACTATGACCTATTGTATTACTTGCTGTACTCTCATTAGATAAATCATAACCACGCAATAAATACCATAGCTTTGCACCAACAATACTACCCCATTTTTTCTTGAGTTCTTGTTGTGAGCACTTGTATAACTGCCCAATTGTTTGGATTCCATAACCTCGAAGTCTACTATATGTACTTTTGCCTACTCCTGGTAGATCATTCAGATGTAACCCCAACAATCTCTCCGGTATATCTTCGGGACATATTACTACTAAACCATTTGGTTTTTGCATATTAGACGCTATTTTTGCTAAATAGCGGTTAGGAGCTATACCTATCGAACATCCTATACATTCACCAACATTACTTCTGATCGATTGTTTTATCAGGTTTGCTATATTAATAGCATTACCCTGATTACATAACTCTCCTGTAAGTCTGCATGCTGCCTCATCGATTGATAATATCTTATCTACATGTAAATGTTTCTCTACCTCTGCAAATATGGCTTTATGATATTTTGTATATTCCTCATGTTTAGATACAACGCACACTAGCTCAGGATATATCCTTTTTGCCTCAAATATTTTAGTGCCAGTACTAATACCAAGTTTCTTTGCTTCATAACTGACAGCAATAGCACTGGTACTATCAGACAGATTAGCTACTACTGCTATGGGCTTACCTCTAAGCGTATGATCTAATTGTTGCTCTATTGTTGCAAAATAACTATTCATATCTATATAGAGCCAATTTAATCGCTCCACTTTAGGTAAATTAATCATATTAAGTACATACTTAATTTTATACTACACTTCACAAAAACTGATGGTACCGCAAATCCTTAAAATCTCATCGTCATTGTATGTTCTAACTCTCTTTCTAGACGTAGCTCTTTAACTTCTGCCTTTACCTTTGCAAAGGTGGTAGCTATTTGCTTCTCATCTACAAAGCTAGGCATATTATTTTGCATCTCATGCTTCATATATTTAAGCGGGCATGTATATTTCTTAGTGCCTACCATTAACATGCTCATCATCTAATAGCTGTTTAATATTCTTATTATGATGATTCATATAATGTTTCTCACATGTTTTACTTAAATTCTTAAGCGCGTTTCGACTATCATTAGAGTTAAATTGATTGAGTATATCTTGATCATTTAATATACCATGTTTCTTAGCATATACTACCATATTATGCATATTTGTAATTAGCGTGTCTTGCTCTATAGTCTTAGCATTTGAGATCGCAGATAATATACTACTATCATACTTCTCTGCATATTTAAGCTTGCCATCAAGAGACTTAAAGAACTCATGCTCACGGCTAATTGCAGTTAACATTTCATCGGTAGTTTTGGCATCTACTTTATCTTGTCTGATCTGCTGATGCTGAGTTTCTAACTGATGACGCTCTAAACTACTATCAAAGTGCTTATACGCTTCTTCTAAGTCCTTACTATCTTTCAGCTCTGCTAATATGTCTTGCGTACTAAGCACACCATGCTGTTCTACTGCTGCTACTACATCTTTTAATTTAGGTAAAAGTTCTTGTTCCTTGTATTCAAGAGCTTGTTCCACTAGATCCACAAATTTATAATTAAATGTTGTATATTTAATATTGCCATTTTGTGCTATAAAGAACTTTTGATCCTTCTCTAAAGCTACAAATATTTCGGCTACTGTTTTTGCTGCCAATATCTCATGTTTGATTTGCTCCGTATGTGTTACTAAGGTCTTGCGTTCTGTTTCTCTTTCAATATCGGCGAGTCTTGTCTGTTCTAGGCGTTTTTGACGCTCCGCATAAACCTTATGGCTAGTAGCAACTTGCTCGTATGATCTTTGCTCCCAAGCTTTAAGCGTGCAATGTTCTTCATATACTGAATTTGCAATCTTATTTTTGTCAGTAGCATCTAGTGCGTATCTATTACTATACTCTGAGATAGTACTATACAAATCTCGTGCTATCTCTTTGTGGTGACTATAAGGTAAATCATTGATATTCATGCCAAGCTGAGCTGAATGTAGGATAGATACATCACGCACTATATTTTTGTATAACGTTACTTTTTCGTGTGATTCGCCAAAGTTTTTTACCATCAGTTCCAAATAATCTCTGTATACTGCATTTGTACCTGCGATACCGCTATATTCTAGTGCTTTTTTCTCATATAGATTTTGTGTATCATCTATTAACTTAGCTCTTCGCTCTATAGTTTCAATATCAGGAGTATTATTGCTACTTAAACCCTTGATACTGCCACTTAAACGCTCGTCACGCATCGCAAGACTAGTTAATATATCTTGATACATTGGTGAGTCATATTTTAAATAGTCATGTGCAACTCCTCCCTTGCCTGTTGCCTCTAAATATTTAACATAATTACTTGATTCTTCTGAACTAAAGAAAGTAGCAGCTTTAAACTCATTAGCACTTAAGCTTGTGATTTTCTTAAGCTTAACTATCTTGCCTTTAAATACTTCCTGCCAAATATTACGCTCAACTAACTGCTGCGAAGCATCTGAAGCATTAGTACTCTGTAGTACGTTCTGTATTTGCTGAATATCTAAATGAGCAGCTCTTACATTTTCAATTGCCTCTTTAACATTTGTAATTGTCATACCATCAGGCAATTTGTCTGCTAAATCCCATTTCTCAGGCAATAAGTCTTTGTGTATGCTACCATTAAACTTCAATTGAGCCGGATCAACAATACTGACAAAACCTATATGATCATTTGCTTTGTTTAGCTTATCTTTAATCACCTCTGCAGCTTTAAAGCCTGGCTGATCATTATCGGGCCATATTATTACATCCCGCCACTGAAGCTGACTCCAATTGACTCTATCTGCAGCGTTACTGCCGCCCATCCACGATACTACAGCGTAATCAGGAAGTATTTTAGATGCAGCTAAAGCAGCTTTTTCCCCCTCTACTATCAATATAGGTTTACTGCAGGTAGCAGCTTTCTCTATGCCAAAGATAGGTTTATCACCTTTATCAGTAAATCCTTTACAACGCCAACTATACTCTTCTTTTGCAGCATTGTAGCAGTAGGTGACAGGTAGCGTTTGTTTCTTTCCGTCTTCTTTGCCTACAAAACGCACTACATAGCCAAGTAACTTGTCATCAGCATCTTTGTAAGCGTATACCGCCTCTAATGTGTTATGCTGCATCATGCCTTTTAGATGCTTATTTGGATCAAAGATATCCGCATTATTGATTTTGTCTTGAGCAACTATCCACTGGTAACTTGTTCCTCTTGCTTAAGATCACTTAAAACCTTCTGACCTTCAGCTAAACCACATCTTTTAAGCTCTATTAATTCTTTATTATCCCAATTATAGTTATCAATACCGGCAATATAGCTATTTACTAAGCTCATTAGCTTGCTATTTGTTAAGGCACTAGAATCACATGCTGGTCATTACTTATTACATCCCTTGCAAGCTTAATAAGACTTATGTATGAACTACAGCTATTTAAACTACTATGCGTAGATATGTCCTTTAGATAATATTTATATGTGTCATAGCCGGCATGTTTGCGTAGCGTCTCATAGTTAATATTTAATTGGATAGTCCTCTCGCCCATTAATACAGAGCTACTGTTCAGATTAATATTTTCTTGAATTAGTGCAAGCCTAGTTGATATTCTTCCGGCTGTTTCCTCTAATTTCTCTTCGTGCTTTACCGATTGCTCTTGTACTATCGCAATCTGCTCTTCTAACTGAGTTTTCCGCTCCTCTAACTTGCTAAAATTCTTCTCTCTTATTAAGGATCTAGCTTCTACTTTGTTCTCAGCTATTAATTTGCTGATATCTCTCTTTTCAAGAATTAAACGCTTAAATTCATCTGCATTCTCAGTATCAATTACGCTAGAGTAGCTATCACAAATAACTGAAGCATAATCTCTTAAAACATCTTTTTCTAATTTTAGTTCCTCAAAAATCTCTTTAAGATTTTCGTAAGGCTGCTCGTTTAAACAAATAGCGATGATTTTGCTTTGATGTTTGCTATCAAGCTCCTTGAAGTTAATGCACGCCTTACCATCAATATATGTGATACCTTTTGTTGCTTTTGGCTCTAGGCTATCTTGTTTACTGCTGTGTACATTCTCTGATTTTTCCTCTTTTGCTTCTTTTAAAATATTTTCAATAACGTATTTAAAGCTATCCTCGCTAGTGCTAAGAGCAATACTGTATGGATCAATCTTTAAATCTTTGATGTTTAAATCTAATTCAAAATCAATAGCAGCACTTGTATCGTCTAATTTGATACTCTTTAAATTAGTAGCCTGACTTAGAATTTTGCTATGTAATCTTGTAATATTACCAGTAGCCTCGATATCTCTCTTCCATTCACGCATCTTACCGTGGCACTCAAAGACTCATAATCTTGCTTCTAAATACTCCTTGATGATTACCTTATTACCATCTAATGTGCCACCCTTGCCATAGTCTATTGCAAAGCTATTATTTGCTCTTCTGCTAACTGCAAGCGTTAAGCCAATTAGCCAGTTAGGTATTTCTTCCTTTACTTGAACTGTATATTCTTTCCCTGCAGAATTAATGCGCGTCTCATCTCGCATCTTATAGCTGTTAATCTTAAACTGATTCCTAACTTTCTCTACGTCACTATCAAGACGCTGATACACTATATTTTCTAACTCTTTAGCGGACGCATGAAGCTTAACTTCCTGTCTATGACGTGACATTAATACTAAAAATGCCTCATAACCAATAGAGCGGTCAAAATATACATGCATGCGGTCCACCGTCTCGCCTTGCAATTTGTAACCAGTTAATGCGTATCCGTGATTTAGCTTAATCCTCCGCTTATTATTTGCAGCGTCAGAAGCAGTATCAATATTTATTATATCCTTTGATCCATCTGCCTTATGTACTAATATTTTAAGTAATCCGTCGCCATCACTCTCGCCTTTACTACTCGCACCACCACTAAACGATTTAACCGAAGGCTTGATTGACAATATTGTTCCAACTTCTCCATTACTAATACCGTATCTCAAACTATTCTCTTCAAATACAACCTGATCGCCTTTCATCAGCGGTAGCATTCTGCCACCACTGTTAATTAATACTTCAGCTCCCTTTAACACTCCGCTATGCTTGAGCTCCGATCTTACACTGCTGTTAAATTCAGCTACCTTCTCATTCGTATACGCTCCAATTGCTATACTTCTAATAGCTATTAAATCATCTCGTTTAAGACTCTCCATCTGCTCAGTATATTCTTTAGCAAATGATGCAACTAAGCTAGTTTTAGCCTCTTCTTCGTTATCCTTGATGTTAAAGACATCTAGTTTTCTATATATCTCGATAGCTTCCTGCATTGCAAAGCGTCCCATAGCTCTCGTCGCCTGCCTATACTCTTCTCTTTCCTGTCTTCTAACTTCGGTGAGCTTAACTCCTCCTGCAATTTTACGAGCTTTGTTGAACGCTCCAGTCATGCCAACAGCTGTAAACTGGTTATTATCTCCAACAAGTACTAGCTTTGCCTTAGCCCTTAGAGCCTCATGGGCTAAATAGTCCATATTAGCAAGCTCTATCATGCTTGCCTCATCAACGATCAATACAGTCTTACTATCAAGCACATCAGAACGTAAAAAGTTCAATACAGAGTCACAACCAATAGATTTTAAATATTCCTCCTCCTCATAATATTTACTGCTTAAATCTATTTTAAAGTCTCCTCCTCTTGATTCTTCTATTTTCTTACGAAGCAAACTCGTATTATCGGCGATGATGCCAGCATTACGACTTAAGACCTTAGCAGATACACTGCTTGGACCAGTACCTACTACCTTAAAGCCAGCTGCTTTGTACTGACGCACTATCTCTCTCATCACGAAAGTCTTACCAGCTCCAGGATTTCCTTCAAGTACGCTAATATCAGAGCCATTACAGACCGATAAGATCGCTTCTATCTGCTCAGTACTGAACTCATGAGTCTTACTGCCAAAGACATTAAGCTTGAAACCTAAACCACTTCCTATCTTATCATTAAATTTATTTTGTAGGTTTGCTCCTACTACATTTACTAAGTCACCTATTTGTTCTTTAAGACTGTTTCTCTCTCCAATAGTGCTATCTAAAATATTCAGCTTATGTTCGCCCCGAACATTTAACTCCTCTATAGCAGACACATAACGACGTTCTAAATTTACTCTTGATTTTAAGGAATACAGGGTTCTTCCCATCAAGTCTTTCTGATCCATCAACTCTATCTTGTCAGATACAAGTAGCTGATTGTAAAGTCTTAAAAACTCCTCTCCATATTCCTTGTTTAAGTGTTCGATAGCTGGGTTATTAGTGCTACTAGCTACTGGATTATTACTTACGCTTTTTGATGCATTTTCACTACTGTCTTGCTCCTGAATGAGCCCTTTACCAAACTCTCTAATAGCCTCGTGCTCCTTCGCAATATCACTGCTTTTTGATACTAAATGCACCATTAAAGCATCTGATAATGCTATAGCAATATCCTCTTTAGTAAACACTGGCTTTGTATATGAAATACGACCAAATACTATTTCAGGATTCTCATATATCTTCTTTGCATTCTCAGCTATGATCTCTTTGTTTTTTGCCTCAAGCTCCGTAGCCTTCATATAATGAGCAGGCCCTTTATGACGCATCGGTTTTTGATCTATGCCAAGTGTCTTATATGACTTAGCAGTTATCCTAAAAGGCAAACCTGCTTCCTCATATACTTTGTTAATTTCGACCTCGCATTGATTTCTAAAATCATACATTGCCTTAATAGTAAATAGATCTCTTGCTTTAACCTTACTAAGTATTACTTTGCCATTCTCTAAACGCTCCAATCTTCTTGTTAAATGCTGTAAATGCATATGTGGATTATTCAAATTATCGTAGTGAATATTAACATCGCATACTATACCTCGTGCTACTAAATTCTTGTTTACATATTCTTCTACTAATTTAATATTTTCTTCCCTACTAACTTCACGCGGCAAAGCAAAACAAATTTTTTCAGCAGTTCTAGAATCATCCCTTGTTTCTCTTGCTTCTGCCGTGTTCCATAACTGATTTCTATCTTGCAACCATGCAGCGTCTTCAAAGCCTTCAGGAACAAATATCTTGCTATATACTACTCCTTGCTTTTTTATGAAATCATAAGTAATACTAATAACCTCACCACTTTCTTTATCAATAGTTTTGTATACTAACTTCGAAGCAGAAATATATGCAGCAGCAGCGACTGCATTTTGTCCTTTACTTCTTTGTACTGGGGTTTTATCAAAATAATATGCTGCCATTTATTACTTTAGCTTTTCTAATTATTGTTTTACAGATATTTTACTACTCACTGAGCGCATGGCATTTTGTGTCAACAAAATGCGAAAATGCGTTTGCTATTTCATTAAAATATTCTGATGGCTTTACAAAACTTAAACCAACTTTCCTGTTTATTTTCTTTGGAGCATTAAGTTTTATGTGCCTTTCAAAAACTCTAAATAAAATCCCTATAGGTACAGCATATGCTGTGTGGACTGGTATTGGTGCTGCTGGTACTGCAATATTGGGTATATTTATCTTTAATGAACCAATATCTATATTACGATTATTCTTCATTACAATTTTAATAATATCAATAATTGGACTTAAATTCTCTTAAGGTTACTATCATTATGACTATTAATAATACTGATATACTGCATAATCAGAAATCTAATACAAGCAATTATTATGAATATTATATTATGATTGTAGGTATACTTGGACAATCTATGCATTATATACAAGCATATAAAATATTCTCAACTCAATCTGCTGAGGATATTTCATTACCAGCATATCTTATTTGCTTATTTTTGCTTATTAACTGGTTAATTTATGGTGTGGTTAAAAAAGCAAAAGCTCTTATTTACGCTGAAATACTAGGTATGGTTGGATGCTCTGCTATTATTATAGGTACTTATCTTTATAACTAATTGACATGGCTTATTATTGGATTAAAGACCATAAATATTATAGATTAACTACTCAAGACAATCTCTTTGGTACTACTGATCTTATATGTAACTGGGGCACTTTGTACTCTAATCAAGGCAATTATAAGGTGATTCATTGCACTACCCAGCATGAAATAGATACGCATATTAAACGTATCGTTAGGATAAGGAAATCAAGAGGTTATATCCTCATACATACAAATATATTATAAATACTTAGTAATAGATGAGAATGCACTATAGAAAAAAATACCTCACTTTGATCACCTGGATTGTAGCACTCGTAGCGATTGGATCGATTATTGGTTCTTTAACTATAGGCAGAAATTAGCACTTGGTACAGTACCTTAAATCGTTCACCTCTGACACCGCCAAATTATGTATTTCCAGTCGTGTGGAATATTTTGTACAGTGCCATTGGGGCTTGCGGGTGGGTAATTTGGCGTACTACGACGTTTCCAGTACTGAATACTATCAAAACTTTGTATGTAACGCAGCTTGTTTTAAACTGGAGCTGGACCCCTTTGTTTTTTTACTTTCACCTGATCAAAACTTCTCTTCTGATTTTGATTTCCATGGATATTATAGTTGGTATGCTAATTTTGCTAGCTTATCCAAAAATAAAAACAGTATCTCTTCTTATGATTCCATACTTACTATGGATTCTAATAGCCACATATTTAAATTTGTATATATGGCAGTATAATTGATTCATATATGGCTCTGTTGTCTTCTATTGCCAAGTGGAGTGAATATAAATAGCATAAGGAGCAAAAATTAGCAGTATGACTATACCACAAAAACTTTTGAGACATTTTAAGGTTTTTAATAAAACTATATGAATAAACAGGATGTTAATGAATATATATCCGGCATCATAGAACGTATTACTTATCATAACCCTGATAATGGATTTTGTGTATTACGTATTAAGGTAAAAGGTCATAGGGATTTAATCACCGTTACAGGTAACATACCATCTGTACTAGTAGGAGAATATATAAAATGTAGTGGTATTTGGTATAACGATAGAAATCATGGTAAACAATTTAAGGCACATTTTATTAAATCATTGCCGCCTGATACACTAGAAGGTATAGAAAAATATCTTGGCTCTGGGTTGATTAAAGGCATAGGACCATATTTTGCTAAGAAATTAGTATTAGCATTTAAAGATAGAGTGCTTGAAGTTATTGAACACGAGCCTCATCTTTTATCTACTGTTGAGGGGATAGGTAAGGTAAGAGCTAACTGTATTTGCAACAACTGGCAGGCACAAAAAGTCATTCGTGAAATAATGGTGTTTTTACAATCGCATGGCGTGGGTACTACTAGAGCCACTAGAATCTACAAAACATATGGTGATAGAGCGATTGAAATAGTGTCAAATAACCCTTATCAATTAGCTAAAGATATAAGAGGTATTGGATTTATTTCAGCAGATACCATAGCTCGTAATTTAGGTATTGATAAGAATTCTTTAATCAGAGCCAAAGCGGGGTTAACGCATACATTACTTGAAGCGACGTCAGATGGTCATTGCGGCTTGCCTAAAAAAATATTACTACAAAATATTCAAAAATTACTTGAGATAGAGTACGATATCATTGAGCAGGCTATAATAGAAGAAGTAGCGTCAAATGTATTAATAATTGATACTATTGATAACGTTGAATCTATTTTCTTAACTAGTTATTACATATATGAGAAAAACATTGCTAAAATACTAGTCAATTTAACAAAAGCTCCTGTTACTTGGGGCAAAATAGATACCGTTTCCGTTTTGCCATCAATAGAGCAAGAGCTAGGTATTACGCTTGCAACAAGTCAAAAAACGGCTATAGAAAAAGCACTGCAGCATAAGTTGATGGTTATTACGGGTGGACCAGGCACAGGGAAAACTACCTTGGTTAACTCATTACTTAGAACATTATCTACGCAGCATTTAAATATTAAACTATGTGCACCCACTGGTAGAGCAGCTAAACGCTTAAGTGAAAGTACAGGGCTCGAGGCCACCACTATACATAGATTGCTTGAAATAGACCCTGCTTACGGAGGGTTTAAACGTAATGAGGATTTACCATTACTGTGCGATTATCTAGTAATAGATGAAGCTTCAATGGTTGATATATCACTATTTCATGCATTATTAAAAGCCCTTCCACACACTTCAGCATTACTAATAGTTGGCGATGTAGATCAACTGCCTTCTATAGGTTCTGGGCAAGTATTAAAAGATATTATCAATTCTAGAGTTATACCGACGGTCAAGTTAACTGAAATATTTAGACAAGCAGCAACAAGCAATATTATTATTAATGCTCATCGCGTGAATAATGGCATCTTACCTGATCTTACGTCTCAAAAAAAAGAATCAGACTTTTATTTTATAGAGGCAGAACATGGAGAAGATATCATTAATAAAATTATTATGATGATAAGAGAGCGTATTCCAAATAAATTTAATCTTAACCCTATAAATGATATTCAATTATTATGTCCTATGCAAAGAGGAGGCGTAGGTGCTAGATCATTAAATATTGAGTTACAGAAAATACTAAATCCAAACTATAGCAACGGCATAACTAAATTTGGTCAAACCTTTGCCATTGGAGACAAGGTTATGCAGACGGAAAATAATTATGACAAGGAAGTCTATAATGGGGATATAGGGGTTATTAATAATATAAATGAGCAGGACCAAGAAGTTACAATAAACTTTTATAATCGTGATGTGGTTTATGATTATAGTGATCTTGATCAAATTACTCTAGCCTATGCTACTACGATACATAAATCTCAAGGTTCGGAATATCCAGCAGTAATAATTCCGCTAACCATGCAAAGTTATATGATGCTCAAACGCAATTTAATTTACACAGCTATTACTCGCGGCAAGAAGCTAGTTATAATAATTGGACAGAAAAAAGCATTGGCTATATCTATTAAAGATAATAAAACTTCTTTGCGTTATTCAAAACTGAAAGAATGGTTAATTGGTTAGATAGCATGAAATATATTAGTACGGAAAACATGTGTTTTCCGTACTAATATATTTCACTTTGTATTTAGAATAGCTTTTGACCAAACACAAGATTTAAGATACAGTTAAACTAAATGATCAAACACATCTTGTTAACTATGAAAGCACAACATCAAAACTTGCAAGACCATAGATCCCGAAACTACAATGCTCAAGAAGCTAATTTAAACGCTAAGGCAGCAATGCCAGCAACAAAAGAAACATTAAATCAAGATAACAGAATTTGTTACAAGAGCTGAAGAGGAGAATTAAACAGAAGAGTTAAAAGCATCATAGAACAAAAGAAGCAAATAGCAAATAACAAGAAACTAAAGTGAAGAATTGATTAAAATGCATTTGGAAAGTAGAGCTTACTACTTTCCAAAAAGAATAGTTAGGATTTGTTTTTAATAAGGTCGTTGAGTGCTTGAATAGATAGCCCAGTAATATGAGAAACCTCAGGAATAGAGTAATTATTAGAAAGCATATTTTTAGCTACTTCCATAGTTCTCTTAGCTTCCCCAATCTGCATGTCTTGGACCATTCCTTTTTGAACGCCCTCATCAATATATTTATCAGCAATAGTTCTCATAAGTCCCTCTTGATCTGCTTTATTTAAGTGCTTAGTACGGTCCACCGTCTCGCCTTGTAGCTTGTAGCCAGTTAAAGCGTACCCATGATTTAACTTAATCCGCCTCTTATCATTTGTAGCATCAGAGGCAGTATCAATATTAACTATATCCTTTGATCCATCTTCCTTATGTAGCAATATTTTTAATATTCCATCGCCATCGCTCTCACCTTTACTATTCGCACTACCACTAAACGATTTAACAGAAGGTTTAACTGATAATATTGTCCCCACTTCCCCGTTACTAATACCGTATCTTAAACTATTCTCTTCAAATACTATTTGATCTCCTTTCATCAGCGGCAGTAATCGCCCGCCGCTGCTAATTAGTACTTCCTGTCCCTTTAACGCCCTGCTATGCTTTAATTCCTCACGAACTCGCACGTTAAACTCAGCTACCTTCTCGTTCGTGTATGCTCCAATTACAATACTTCGCATAGCTATTAAATCATCTCGCTTAAGACTCTCCATCTGCTCAGTATATTCTTTAGCAAATGACGACACTAAACTGCTTTTAGCCTCTTCCTCAGTATCCTTAATATTAAAAACGCCTAAATTTCTGTATATCTCAATTGCTTCCTGCATCTCAAAGCGTCCCATCGCTTCGGTAGTCTGTCTGTACTCTAATCTCTTCTGTCTTCTAACTTCTGATAATTTAACGCCTCCTGCAATCTTACGAGCTTTGTTAAATGCTCCAGTCATACCAACAGCCGTGAACTGGTTGTTATCTCCAACAAGCACCAGCTTTGCCTTAGCTCTTAATACTTCGTGGGATAGATAGTCCATATTAGCAAGCCCTATCATGCTTGCCTCATCCACAATCAGTACGGTGTTACTATCAAGCACATCTTGACGCATAAAGTTAAAGATCGAATCACAACCGATAGATTTTAAATATTCCTCCTCCTCATAATATTTACTGCTTAAATCTATCTTGAAATTCGTTCCTCTTGATTCTTCTATCTTCTTACGTAGTAAACTCGTATTATCAGCTTTAATGCCGGCATTTCGGCTAAGTACCTTTGCAGATACGCTACTTGGTCCTGCTCCTACTACTGTAAATCCTGCCCTCTTGTACTGCCGTACTATCTCTCGCATCACGAAAGTCTTACCAGCTCCAGGATTACCCTCTAATACGCTAATATCAGAGCTGTTACAGACCAATAAGATCGCTTCTATCTGTTCAGTACTAAACTCATGAGTTTTGCTACCAAATACATTAAGCTTTAAACCTAAACTACCTCCTATCTTATCATTAAACTTATTTTGTAGGTTTGCTCCTATTATATTTACCACATCGCCTATTTATTCTTTGAGACTATTTCTTTCTCCAATAGTGCTATCTAAAATATTATAGATTATGCTCTTCTTTTTCATTTAACTCCTCTATAGCAGATACATAGCGACGCTCTAAATTCACTCTTAATTTCAAGGAGTATAGCGTTCTACCCATCAAATCTTTCTGATCCATCAGCTCTATTTTGTCTGATACAAGCAGCTGATTATAAAGCCTTAAAAACTCCTCTCCATATTCTTTGTTCAGATGCTCGATAGCCGGGTTGTTATCTGCACTTGCTGCTGGATTATTACTTACGCTTTTTGGTGCATCTTCACTACTATCTTGCTCCTGAACTAATCCTTTTCCAAATGCTCTAATAGCCTCTTGTTCCTGAATAATATTGCTGCCTTTTGATACTAAATGCACCATTAAAACATCTGATAATGCTATCACTATATCCTCTTTAGTAAACACAGGCTTCGTATATGAAATGCGACCAAATACTATTTCCGGATTCTCATATATCTTCTTTGAATTCTCGGCTATTATTTCTTGGTTCTTTGCCTCAAGCTCAGTTGCCTTCATATAATGAGCAGGCCCTTTATGATGCGTTGGCTCTTGATCTAGTCCAAGTTCTTTGAATGACTTAGCGGTTACCCTAAAAGGTAACCCTGCTTCCTCATATACTTTGTTGATTTCTATCTCACACTGCTCCCTTGCAAAATATAAAAACTTTGTACTTTCTAAATCTCTGTCCTTTGTTTTGCAAGCACTACTTCATTGTTAATTAATCGCTCTAATCTTCTTGTTAAATATTGAATATGTACATGTGGGTTATCAGGATTATCGTAGTGTATATTTACATCACAAACTATACCTCTTGATACTATGTTTTTCTGTACATATTCCTCCACTAGCCTAATATTTTCTGCCTGACTTACCTCTTTTGGTAATGAGAATTCTATTTGTGCCGCAATTCTAGCAGTTTCTCTTTTTTCTCGTACTTCAGCTACGTTCCATAACTGCTCTCTATCTTGTAACCATGCTACATCTTCAAACCCCTCAGGTACAAATATCTTGCTAAATACTACTCCTTGCTTTTTAGTAAAATCATAAGTAATACTTATCTTTTCGCCGCTCTCTGGATCTATGGTTTTATACACTAATTTTGATGCAGAAATATACGCAGCGGTAGCAACAGCATTTTGTCCCCTGCTTCTTTGTATATGAGAACTATGAAAGTGATATGATGCTTAAACGTAATTTAATTTACACTGCCATAACCCGCGGCAAACATCTAGTTATAATAATTGGACAGAAAAAAGCATTGGCTATAGCTATTAAAGATAATAAAACTTCTTTACGTTATTCAAAGCTACAGGAATGGTTAACAACTTACTAAGTGTAGAAGTCAAGATTTAATACTTAAAGAAACTATACAGTGTCTTGGGCAAGAAGCGATAAATCGAGGCTTTTGATAATTGATAATATATTAAGATTTTTGTGCTATTGAATTTCTCCCTTCCACTACTTATATTTTTAGTGTGAAAACTTACTTAAGTGAGTTCACAAATCTTATGTATTATATAAATCCTAAAGAGGTATATATGCTATATAACAATATCAAATCATATTTGTTCTCTTGTATTACTGTCATTTTATTGGCTAATCCGGTTATTGCCGCTGATAACTATAGTAAACCTGATAATAAGGCTCAGACTGTTTACTTGCGACATCCTCCCGACTTACGTCCTTTTTCTGCTTTGGATTACTACTGGAATAGTATATTCGATGATAAACTCTCTACCTATAGCTCAAGTTCTTTAAAAAGTAGATTTATTGCTAAAGATAAGCAATATATCCTAGTATTAGAAGTACCAGGGTATGATAAAAGCCAAATCAAAGTTAAGGTAGGCAGTAATAAATTATTTGTTACAGGAAATATAGAAAAAGATAATAAATCTGATGCTTCAGATGATTATAAAAATAGAAATTTTAATTATGTCATATCTTTATATGAAGATATAGATCAAAATAATATCTCTTCAAACTTAAAGAATGGTATCCTGACTATTACTCTACCTCGTATGGAGGTTAAAGAAAAAGATGCAAAAGAAATACCGATTCAATAGTTGATAATATTTTTAAATTTTGCTAAGTTAATACTAAATCAATATTTATTAAACGGAGGTACTGATGTCTTTTAATTTACCACGTATTAGAAATAAATCAGAATTACAAACTAACGCTAATAAACGAAGTTATGTTGATGATATTTTGAATAACTTCTTTAATGAAATAGCTTCATTTTCTTATTCTTACCCTGTCTCTTACAATGACAGAATGTTATCACCTCGAACTGATATTACTGAAAATGAATCTGAATATCATCTAGAACTTGAATTACCAGGTGTCACGCAAGATAATATTGATCTTAAAATAGATAGTAATATTTTAATTATTGAGGGCAAAAAGGAACAATCCTCTGAGAAAAAAGATCATAATTATCATATGCAGGAACGATATTATGGTTCCTTCTCGCGATCTATTAGTTTACCATCTAATATCGATGAAGAACATGTAGAAGCAGACTTTAAGGACGGTATATTGTCTATAAAAATACCTAAAAAAGAACAAAGTAAGGCTAAGAAAATCAAAATATCATAATATGTAATAGTGACAACTTAACCTACATTGGTGCCGTGCTGCTTTTCTTCTTTTAGAATTTTATAAACAGCAGCACGGCTTATTTTCATTTCTTTAGCTAGTGTTACCCCTTTAATTCCTTCTGCATTTAATTGTAACAATTTATTCCTGTCTATAATACGGTTGCGACCAAACTTAATACCTTTAGTTTTCGCCTCTAACCTGCCTTCATTAGTTCTTTCAAGTATCCTGACTCTCTCGGCTTCTGCTATTGCACTAAGAATTGTAATAACCATTTTTCCTGTGCTACCTTCTGTACTAATACCATCATCAAGAAAACGCATGGCTACACCTATTTTGGCAAACTGACTAACTAGGTTAATCATATCGGCAGTATCTCTGCCTAAACGATCTAACTTGGTAATCAATATTACATCCCCTTCTTCTACCTTATGTAATAAGTTATTTAATCCCGCTCTGTCTAAGTTACGACCTGTTGCTTTGTCATAGAATATTCTTGATTCTTTTACTCCGGCATCTTTTAAACGTTTTATCTGTATGTCTAAAAGTTGCTGATTAGTTGATACCCTAGCATAGCCAAATAATCTCATATTGCTTTTAATATATTGTCCATTATATCGATTAGTAGACATCTCTGTCTACTAATAACGTTTTTACGATTTAATATACAGTATATTTAGTACTTTTTCTTATGTCTACTAAATTATAACTTCGTAGACACCATGAAAATCAAAAATGTTCCAAAACAAAAAATAATGCGTTCTACTTCTATCCTGAGACACAAGATTTTTTTAGTCGTTTACAACTCAAATTTTAAGTTGTTAATACTTTGATATATGAGATGACTATTCAAGACTTTTTAAAGTACGAAGAGCACCGTCAAGTTAAGCAAGGTATAAATCATTCATTGCAATTGCTCAATACTTAATTTATACCTTGCTTAACTTGACGGTACCACTATAGCTGATAAAAACAGTTATGGTTTTAGACCAAAACGATCTGTGGCGGATGCAATTGAACAATGCTGTAATTGCTTGTGCAGGAAAAATTCAGCCTCGTGGATATTTGATGGTGATATTAAATCCTTCTTTGATCAAGTGAGTTTCAACTGGCTAGAAAAGAATGTTCTTATGGATAAAGTCATCCTTAAGAAATTTTTACGAGCTGGTTACATAGAAAAGGCTAGTTTAGTAGCAACAATTCAAGGAGTGCCTCAAGGTGGGATAATTTCACCAAGCCTTGCACTGATCGCCCTATCGGGGTTAGAAGAGAGGCTTACCAAACATTTCAAAAAGAATCGTGGAAAAATCCATGCGATTATCTACGCTGATGATTTTGTTATTACTGGTGAGTCAAAGGAAATATTGGAAAATGAAGTCATACCACTAGTAAAAAAACTTCTTAACTGAATGTGGGCTACAATTATCACTTGAAAAGTCTCGTATTACTAATATAAGTCAAGGATTTGATTTTCTTGGTTTTCATATTCGTAAATACGGTCAGAAGTTAAAATTTCTTACGAAGCCTACAAAGGCTTCTGTAAAGTCTTTTCTTGCTGATATCAAAGCTACAATCAGAGCCAACTTTGGATCAACGACAGAGGACTTAATCCGACTGTTAAACCCAAAGATAATTGGTTGGAGTAACTACTATAGACACTCAGCTGCTTCAAACATCTTTTCTTATATTGATAATCGAATTTATAAGATGCTCTATAGATGGACACGAAAAAGACACTACAATAAAGGATTCCATTGGATTTATCAAAGATACTTCCAACGTATGGATTCCTTAAGAAGGTTGGCATTTTCATGCTAAAATTAAGAATAATGATAAGAAAAATATTACTACTTCTTACCTAAACTTGAAATTAGCCGGTGATACCAAAATTAGACGTCATACTAAGATACTTGCAGATGCTCAACCTTATGATCCTAGCTATTTTGAATATTTTCGAAAACGCGAAGCATATAAAAGATCTTTACCATCTGTTACGAATTGTAGCTGGGTCTATCAATGCCTTATAAATGCTCGAGCCTAGTACGGTGAAAGCCGTATGCTGGGTTCCTCGGAGAGTGGAGTGCAGTAATGTGCTCTGCTTATCCTACCTAAGAGATTAAATGAATTATACGTTGTTACATTTGAGCTAAATTATTTTGTCCAAAGTCCAATTCTGATTGAAAGTAACATTTATCCTATAGTAAGTGAAGAATTTTGATACCATGGTTTAAATCTTGTATAAAAATCATCGACACAACAGAATAAACTATCGTAATCTATATTCATTAGGGTAATGTTTTTTGGTTAAAAAACTCTAAAATACCCTATAATTAACGTAAGTTTTGTATTAATTTGCCTAAATTATAGTTAATCTCTTCAGCGTACTGTCTTATACACAGTTGGGGATAAATATTTCAAAACTTGAGTCATTGCATGAATAAAATATTGATAACAGGAGCAGCTGGTTTAATTGGATCAACTTTAGTAGAGAGATTAGCAAAGCATAATTATGAAATAATTTCCTGTGATATAAGGTTAATAAATAATCCACTAAGTTTTTATTCTAAACAGATAATACCACTGCTTAATGAATGCATTGGTATTATACATCTTGCAGCAATTTCAAGAGTTATTCATGGAGAGCAATGTCCAGATTTATGTAATAAGGTTAATGTTGAAGAAACAACAAAATTTTTAGAACTATATAAGGTCATGCCTCATAAACCTTGGTTTATTTATGGAAGTAGCAGAGAAGTATATGGGGAGCAAAGTCAATTACCAGTAACAGAATCTGCTTCTTTAAACCCAGTAAATAATTATGCTAATGGCAAAGTATTAATAGAAGAGTTTATAGCAGATTTAGAAAATACTGGTTTTAATGTAGCAGTTTTAAGATTTTCAAATGTATATGGTGGTTTATTAGATCATTATAGTAGAGTAGTTCCTGCATTTTGTATTAATGCATTAAAAAACGAACCTATACGAATAGAAGGTCAGGGATGCGTGTTTGATTTTACTTATTTAGAAGATGTAGTAGATGGCATATCTTTAGCTGTGAATCATTTGCAAAATGTAAAATCTTCATTACCACCAATACATTTTACCGCTAATAGACCTTGTAGTTTAGGAGAATTAGCAAATTTAATATTAAAACTCACTAATAGTCATTCCAAAATTGATATTTATCCTGCAAGAAATTTTGATGTAAGCTGTTTTTATGGTGATTTTAGTAGAGCCAAAGAATTACTTAATTGGTCACCAAAACATTCTTTAGAACAAGGATTAAACAAATTCATAGAAAATCTTAAGAATGGTAAGAAAGCATGTCCTAAGAATTTAGATATGGTAATATATGAAAATATTGACAGTTATTCATGGCTACCCGCCCTATTATAGTGCTGGTTCTGAAGTATATAGTCAAACTCTTGCTCGCAAACTATCTGACAACCATGAGATACAAGTTTTTGCTAGGCATGAAAATAGCTTTTTACCCAGCTTTCACTACAGTACAGTCTTAGATTATGGAGATCCTAGAATTTTATTACATTTGATTAATATACCTATAACTAAATACCGTTATAAATTTATTAATGAAGAAGTAAATATAAGATTTGAAAAAATAATAGATGATTTCAAACCTGATCTTATCCATTTTGGTCATCTGAACCATTTATCGATAAGTTTACCTGAAATTGCCACAAAAAGAGGTATACCAACAGTATATACTTTACATGACTTTTGGTTAATGTGTCCAAGAGGAAGATTTGTTCAACGTAATTCTGAGGAATTACTAAAACTTTGTGATGGTCAAGAAGATAAAAAATGTGCAACAGAGTGTTATAAAGGATATTTTACAGGAGATGAAGGATTGTTAAATGCAGAGATAGCTTATTGGCAACAATGGGTTTCTACTAGAATGAAACAAACAAAAAAAATAGTTGAGTATGTTGATCATTTTATTGCTCCATCAAAATTCTTGATGAATAAGTTTGTTAAAGAATTTAATATCCCACATACAAAAATTTCTTATCTTGATTATGGTTTTGATTTAAATCGTCTAAAGGACAGAAATAGAATACCAGAAGAAGATTTTATTTTCGGTTATATTGGCACTCACACTCCAGAAAAAGGTATAGATTTGTTGCTTAAAGCTTTTTCCAGTTTATCAGCAAATGCTAAGCTTAGAATTTGGGGAGCGTTAAGCCAAGAAACTGCTGGACTTAAAGCCATAGCTAATCACTTTCCACAAAAGGTCAAAGATAAAATAGAATGGATGGGAAATTACGAGAACGAAAATATAGTTACAGAAGTATTTAATAAGGTTGATGCTATTGTTATTCCATCAATCTGGGGGGAAAATTCTCCATTAGTGATTCATGAGGCTGAGCAATTAAGAATACCTGTCATTACTGCTGATTATGGTGGTATGGCAGAATATGTCCAAGATGGGATAAACGGATTATTATTTAAGCACAGAGACATAGAAAGTTTATCAGAGAAGATGGAAAATTTAAATATAGATAAAAATCTATATACTAAACTTACTAAAAAAGGTTACCTTTACTCCAATGATGGTAACGTACCTTCTATAAGCGAACATACTATAGAACTTGAAAAAATTTATTTTAATATAATTGCAAACAAGAAGAAATCAGTATCTACAAAGCCTGGGCCTTGGAGGATTACTTTCGATACTAATCCAGATTATTGTAATTATGCTTGTATAATGTGTGAATGTTTTTCCCCTTATAGTAAAGTCAAAGAAAACAAAAAAGCTGAAGGAATTAAACCTAAAATAATGCCAATTGCAACTATTAGGAAGGTAATACAAGAAGCGGCCGGGACGCCTTTAAGAGAAATCATCCCTTCTACTATGGGAGAGCCTCTAATGTATAAACACTTTAATGAAATAATAAACATATGTCATGAATATGGATTAAAATTGAATCTAACAACTAATGGATCCTTTCCTGCTAAGGGAGCTCAAAAATGGGCGGAGTTATTAGTACCCATTTTATCGGACATTAAAATTTCTTGGAATGGGGCTAGTAAAGAAGTAAATGAGAAGATTATGATTGGCTCAAAATGGGAAGCTGTAACAAAAAATTTAAAAATCTTTCTTGACGTGCGAGATGAGTATTTTTCTAAAACAAAACAACGGTGTAGCGTCACATTACAATTAACATTTTTAGAAAGTAACCTACTAGAGTTGTATGATATAGTGAAAATAGCTATAGGGTTAGGTGTTGATAGAGTTAAAGGGCATCATTTATGGGCGCATTTTGAAGAAATTAAAAATTTATCAATGAGAAGAGATGAAGCGTCAGTACAAAGATGGAATATTGAGGTAAAAAGATTGTATGAATTAAGAGATGCTATGTTATTGCCAAATGGCAAGAAGATAATATTAGAAAATTTTACTATCCTTGCCAAAGAAGGAGTAGAAGATTTAGCTCCAGGTGGCCCATGCCCTTTTTTGGGTAAAGAAGCGTGGGTTAATCCTGAAGGCAATTTTAGCCCTTGTTGTGCTCCTGATGAGTTACGAAAAACGCTAGGAAATTTTGGCAATGTAAATGAAATAAAATTAGAAGATATATGGCAGAGTAACCAATATAAAGACTTACAACAAAACTATTTTAATCATGAGTTATGCAAGACATGCAATATGAGAAAACCGTTGGTCAGTTAACAGAGAGTAAGAACCTTAATAGTCTAAAGCTTATTAAAATCTCACCTTGCAAGCAATTCCACACATTGGAGGGAAAACAATTATATACAACAAGATTTCTTTATGTAGAGAAATTTCATGAACCAGGACTTTCTCCTGTGTATGATAAAACAGGAGCTTATCATATTAATTTAAAAGGAGAAGCAGCTTACACTAAAAGGTTTAATAAGACCCATGGATTTTATTGTGGAAGAGCAGCTGTAGAAGATGAAGATAGGTGGTACCATATAGATTCCCATGCTAACAGAGTATACAAGCAATCATATCAATGGGTTGGAAACTACCAAGAAAATATTTGTGTAGTAAGAAGATCTAATAAATTTTACCATATTGATTTACATGGTAATAAACTTTACCAAGAAGCATATGATTATGTTGGAGATTTTAAAGATGATATTGCTGTAGTTTATAAGGATGGTAAGGCTACTCATATTAATCCTCAAGGACAATTAATACATAATAAGTGGCATAAACAGCTAGGTATTTTTCATAAAGGATTTGCTATAGCAGAAGATAATAATGGTTGGTTTCATGTAAATATATTAGGTAATGCAATTTACCGACAAAGATATAAAACAATTGAGCCATTTTATAATGGACTTGCTATGATTAAGGCTTACGACGGTACTTTAGGACAAATTGATACCACAGGCAATATAAAGCTTGTTATTTCTTTATCAGAGATAGAAGCTCAAATACATAAAATTTCTGCAGAGCTTTCCGGTTTTTGGAAAACCTATTTGATAAATGTCGCCATTGAGCTTGATTTATTAAATATCTTACCCGCAACTACGGAATTATTATCTAAGCAATTAGGTATTATTGAGCCAAATTTACAAAGATTACTCAGAGCTCTGTGGGAAATAGAATTAATATCATATAACCAAAATAAGAATTTGTGGCAAGTTTTACCAAAAGGAGAATTGCTAAAAAATAGTCCATTTTTGCCTCAGGCAACAAAAATGTGGGTAAGAGTTGCTACTGAAAAAAATTGGTTAAAAATAACAGACTTATTAAAACAAAAAACTATATATTCATATTCGTCTTTTAAGGAACAAGAAACTACTTTAAAAATAAAGACAGAATTTTATCAAGCTTTGATAGGTTACACTAAACTTGATACTAGGGAATTTAAGAACAAAATAAATATAGCAGACAATACAAATATATTACTATTTGGCATACATTCTTTAGCTTTAATTGAAGTCCTAATAAATAAAGATAAAAACTCTATAAACTTAAATTATTATAACGATCAAGAAATTCCAGAAGAATTAATAAAAAACTATAATGTTAATTTGATTACTCAAGATAATTTAGTCAAAAATTATGACTTAAGCATATTTTGTCGTTTCTTGCAAAATCATGATGATGAGAAAGTAATATTTTATTTAAGACTTGCAAAAGATAATAAAATAACACGTATTTTGCTAATTGAAACTATCTTAACTGATAATTCACCAATTGGGGGGGCTGTAGATATCAATATAATGGTTGAAACAGGTGGCAAATTAAGAAAATTGCATGATTGGGAAGCAATATTAACACAAGTAGGTGATTTAAAAATATTTCATGTGTTACCTTTAACTGATTATTTATCAGTTATTGATATCAGGTATCAGTAATATGGAAAAATTACAAAATGATGGTTTTTTGATTATAAAGAATCTTATTTCTTTAGACTTGGTTACTTGGCATTTAAACGATATTAAAAATAAAATCGCTGGATCAGCAGAAGAACTTGGTATATCTGTTTCAGATTATCTAAATTGTACTGGAAGATGGGTTACTCCATCACAAATTACTAGAACTATTTCAGATTTATTAAATGATATTATTAAAGATAAGCTTGAAAAATTATTGCAATGTCAAATAATAAATAAAAAATCAAATGTTATATGTAAAACTGCTGATCTAGTTGATGTTGTCCCTTTCCACCAAGATATTGCTTACAGTCCTGATAATCCTTATCACTTTTCTGTATGGCTCGCGTTAAATGATGTATATGAAGCTTCAGGTGCTTTGCAAATTATAAAAAATAGTCATAATTGGAAGATAAAGCCAGCTGTTGATTTTTGGTCACCATATTTTATCGATAAATATTCAAATAAATTAACTAATCAACACACTATAACATTACCTATTTCAGCAGGGGAGGCTATAGTTTTTAATTCAAAATTATGGCATGGTAGTGTAGAAAATTTAGACGCTAAAGATAGGTTTGCTTATGTTACACGATGGGTTATAAAGGATAGAGAATTTCCTGTCATCCCAAAACCTAAGCCATTAGTTTTTGGGATGTTTAATTGTGGTTCATTAACAGAAGAGATCCTAAAAAAGTCTTTATTATATTTTAATAAGTCCCATGATATAAAAGAAAATAGCAAAGAAGAACTTATAAAAACTTGGTTATCTTATCTAGAAAATAATTCTGATATTTTTGAAATTAATACTATTAAAGCTAGTAAAGATCTATCAAAATTACTTATTCTGAATCAAGCAGCTACACTGCATAACGCTGGAGATATTTCTGGAAAAATACATAGAAATCTATGGTTTTCTTTGCTCAATTTTTTAAATGCAAAAGTCCAAGTAATAAAAATCTGAAATGATAATGATTGGACTTTGGAGAAAAAACCCTATTTTTTCACGAAATAGCAAGTTCTATAAAAAATTAGTATTTTTAGTTAGCTTTTTAACAAGTTTATCAATTCATAGTTAATATTTTTACAATTTAAAGTGAACTAATTTATACAAAGTATAAATTATAAGTTGTTAAATTTAGGCTAAATTATTTTGTCCAAAGTCCAATAATGAATAACACTACATTGCATAATTTTAAGACAGTTCTTCTATTTATCTTAAATATATTATCTCAATTCAAGGTAAATATAGCAATAATGTTTTTCGTATCTTTAATGTGGGCTATTGATTTATCTTTGAGAAAATACGTGGTAAAAGATATTTTAGATACAGCGGTAAAATATCAAGACAATAATGTTGCTGAACATCTTTTTTTACCTATAAGTCTTTATATTTTTATGGCATTGTTTATTACTACTATTTTTAGGCTTTATGGTTATTTTGTAGATATAAGAATGGTGCCTTTACTTAAAGAGAAAATAGCTGGCAGAGCTTTTGATGCATTATTAAACCAAAGCCATTCTTACTTTATACATAATTTTCCAGGCGATCTAACTCATAAAGTAAATAATCTAGTTGATAGTACAATAGAATTAATTAAACTATCTATAGATCGTTTTTTTGCTTATAGTTTAGCATTAGTTTTTGCTATTTATATTTTATCGTTAGCAAATCTAAAGTTTGCTATAGCTACTTTAATTTGGGTAAGTATTTTTATATTAGTTTCAATTTTATATTTTCAAAAACTCAGTAATTTAGCTAATCACTATTCAAGTTGCACTACTAAAACTACTGCAAATCTAGCTGATAGTTTATCAAATATAACAACAATACATCTATTTGCTAAACAAACTTATCAGAGGTTTAAATTTTTGCAGATTTACCAGAAAAAAATAGACGCAGAAAAAAGAATGCAATGGGCGTATTTCTGGATTTGGCTCATATATGGTTATTCATTTGAATTATTACAAGCTATAAGCCTGTACTTGTTAATTTATGGTTATCAATCAGGAGAGATAGGCATTGGAGATATAGCCCTTGTACTTGCTATTAATATAGCAATAGTAGAGTTTTTGAACCAACTTACTAGAGATTTAACTCAATTTTCAACTCATTTTGCTAGAGTTTCAGATGCCTTATCTTCTATAAATAATAGATTGGAAATTATAAATAAAGACAATGCAACAGAACTTGAGGTCAACAAGGGAGAAATAAAATTCCAGCAAGTTTTATTTTTTTACCCTGATAAAAAACCTTTATTTAAAGATTTTTCCGTTACTATTAATCCTAAGGAAAAAGTAGGTATAGTAGGCTACTCTGGTAGTGGTAAATCTACCTTTATAAATTTAATCTTAAGATTCTTTGAGATTAAAGCAGGAATTATACAAATTGATAATCAATCTATAATTGATGTTACTCAAAATTCTTTAATGCAAAAAATAGCTGTTGTACCTCAAGATTTGATTTTATTTCATGACACTATTTTAGAAAATATTCGCTATGGTAATAATGAGGCAACTGAGCAAGAAGTAGTGCAAGCAGCTAAATTTGCAGGCATTCATAAGTTTACCAATAG
Organism: Rickettsia helvetica; assembly: GCF_963970025.1. Lineage (NCBI taxonomy): Bacteria > Pseudomonadati > Pseudomonadota > Alphaproteobacteria > Rickettsiales > Rickettsiaceae > Rickettsia > Rickettsia helvetica. The sequence continues at coordinate 18,493 of NZ_OZ018777.1, read as the reverse complement.
TTTGCTTAAAGGTTATCATACTATAGTAGGAGAAAAAGGTGTGAAATTGTCAGGAGGTGAGAGGCAAAGAATAATAATTGCTAGAGCTTTTCTTAAAAATGCTCCTATATTACTTCTTGATGAGGCAACAAATCAGTTAGATTCAATAACAGAAAAAGAAATCCAAGCAAGTTTATTTAAGTTAATGCAACATAAAACTGCAATTGTCATAGCTCATCGCCTTTCCACTCTTCTGTATATGAATCGTATTTTAGTATTTGATCATGGTACGATAGTTCAAGATGGCAGTCATTCTGAGTTGGTTGCACAGTATGGATTTTATCAAAATCTATGGAATACACAAACAGATGATATATTACGTTATTAACTAATAATAATTATAGTAATCATGCAAAAAGTAAAAATCATAGATTTAAGGAGTGACACTATAACTTTACAAACCCCAGAAGTTATACAAGCAATGCATACAGCCGTTGTAGGAGATTTTGCTTATGGTGAAGATAAAAGTTGCAACGATTTAACTGAATATTGCAAACGCTTATTTAAAGTAGAAGATGCATTATTTGTTACGAGCGGTATGCTCGCAAATAGACTAGCTATTGTCAGTCAAACAAATCCTGGAGATGAGATAATTACTCATTATAATTATCATATAAATTTTTTTGATAGTGCTGGTAATGCAAAAGTAAGCAATATTGTATTTAATTGTATAAATAATACTAGTGGGATTTTGGAAAACAAGGATATAGAACATGCTATTAATTCTAAGCCAAGGTATAAAATTTTTGCTCAAGTAAAACTAGTGACCATAGAAAATAGCATTAATGGTTTTAATGGCAAAATTTATCCATTTGAAAAACAAGTGGAGTTATATAAATATCTAAAATCTCATAACATAAATCTTCATTTAGATGGGGCTAGGTTATTTAATAGCCACGTTGAAACAAATATTGCTCTAGCAGATTATGCAAAATATACAGATACATTAAGTGTTTGTTTTTCTAAAGGATTAGGAGCTCCATTTGGATCAATGCTATTAGGAAAAAATGAAATTATTGAGAAAGCTAGAAAATTACAAGTTTGGCTAGGTAGCGGATATCACCAAATTGGCTATTATGCTAATGCAGCAAAATATGTTCTGCAGCATAATATATTCCGGCTTAAAGATGATAATAAGCTTGCTACATTATTTGCCGATGGCATCACAGAAATTCAATATATAAAATTAATCTCTCCATATCCTGAAACCAATATAGTCACCTTTAGCATAAAAGAATTGAATATTACCAATGATGTGTTTCTAAATGCATGTCAAACTTATGGCTTGTTATTATTTCCTTGGCTCCAGTATCATATTAGAGCGGTGATTCATCTAGGTATAACGAGATCAGACATTGTCTATGCTATTGATACTATCCAAAAAGTAGTATCGTTTTATAATCACAACAAAAAATAATATGAAAATACAAATTGATTTCTTCAGCGATACAAATACTAATCCTTCTGTTGAAATGAGGAGGGCTATGGCAAGAGCCGAAGTTGGTAATGAAGTCGCAGGCGAAGATCCAACTGTAAATGCATTAATCAAAGAAACCTGTAAAATATTAGGCAAACCTGCTGGAATATTTTTAGTTTCTGGTACAATGTGTAATGTAATTGCATATAAAACTCATATTAAAAACCCAGGAGACTATTTAATACTTGATGAAACATCACATCCATTATTAGTACAATCTGGTCTCATTGCCGGTCAAGCACATGCCACTCCATTACCAATAAAAGGCAATAGAGGTATATTTACGATAAATCAAATTAGAGAGTTTATTGTTTGTCCTAACTTAAGAAACATACCAAAGGCTAGATTAGTATCAATTGAACAAACCACAAACTTTGGTGGTGGTGCTATATGGTCTTTAGAAGACATTAAAGATATTTCCAAATTATGTAGAGCAAATAATGTATCAACTCATTTAGATGGAGCTAGATTATTTAATGCTTGTGCTTATACTAAAATTGCTCCAAAGGAATATGCAGATTATTTTGATTCTGTGTTTATTGATTTTAGTAAGGGACTTGGAGCCCCTATGGGTGCTGTACTAGTTGGTAGTGAGAAATTTATAGAGCAAGCTTGGTACTATAAATTTCAAATTGGTGGTGGAATGCATCAAGCTGGTATTATTGCAGCTGGGTGCTTGTATGGCTTAGAGAATAATATAACTTCCTTAAAGGAAGACCATAAAAAAACACATTACCTCGTAGAATGTCTAAATAATATAGAACAAATTGCTATAGATCCAAATTTGTACAAAACAAATATAGCATATTTTACATTAGTCAATACCTCTATATCTGATAAGCAATTAGTCGATATATTAATAACAACATATGGAATACGGATGCCTATCATATTAGATAAGATCAGAGTTATAACTCATAATGATATAAGTTATAAGAATATTGATACCACTGTATTGGCTATCAAAAAGATTTTAGATGAGGGCGTCAGAAAGTTTGTGTAGAGCCTTTTATAATCTGACAGCACTTTTGCTGCTTAATTGTAGAAATCAAGATTTGATCTTACAGAACTACTTAATTTTGTAAAGAATATTCTGAAGTAGTAACGAGCCGTATCTTTTTACGTATACTTCTATTTGCAATAGATTCATTCTTGATTGGCTTTTCTTAAAAAACCAAGTTTATTACCAGAATCTACTGCAAATTTTTCTGCTGATTTACGAGCATTTCTAATAGCCTCTTCAAGCATTGCCGGTTTTATATCGTTAAACTTTGTAAAAATATATGATGGACCATTGTAATCTGATGGATTATAGCCTTCAGAACCTAGTGCTATACCTCTTTGCACTAATAGATTTTGTAATTTTGTGACTTTTTGAGCTAATGCAACATTAGAAGTTTTTAAAATAGTGGTAGAAGTTATTATATAACGATATTCTTCAGAATTATTATTACGATAAGACTGTGCTAACAAATCAGTCACAGCATAATTACCAAAATTGGAGCAGACATTAACCTTGAGAATGATTTGCTACTCGGTGCTAGTTTTAGCAGGTTTAATAGCCGTGTTAAATATCAAGATCAAGGCGGGTCAAGTGATTTACGAAGCAGCGGAACGAGTGCAAGAGCTAAATATGATACCTATATATTTAGTCTATATGGATCACGTCCAGTAAGCCGCAATATGAGTGTGGCGATCATAGGTTCAGCAGGACATAGCAAAGGTAAAAAAGTAAGATCAAAGTTAATGAGCTTTGAGCCTCATCTTAACTACAGAGTAGAGATGCAGCGAGAAGTAACGCTAATACCTCACATTGGATTAAGATACGAATATGAGAAAGTAAGTCGTCACAAAGCACAAATAGCAAGTAGCTGGTCTATAGAGTGTTCTAAAAAGAGTTACCAAGCCTTAAGCGGTGAGATAGGCAGCCGAGTAATATTTAAATCCATCAGACTAAACGAGGATGCTGTATCTAATGCCATATCTACAACATCAATAACACCAACGGTACCGTCAAGTTAAGCAAGGTATAAATTAAGTATTGAGCAATTGCAATGAATGATTTATAGAATAGCAGTAATAATTTATGCCTAAATTTTACCGTTATGTATATTACTCACGCCCCGAAGAGACATCGTTTTCCAGCAAGCATTATCAGTCATGGAGTATGGTTATATCATCGGTTCAATAATAGTTACCGAGATGTTCAAGAACAGATGGCCTATCGAGGTATTATTTTAAGTCATGAGACTGTAAGATTTTGGTGTTGCAAGTTTGCAGTTTATTTTCAAGATGTCATTAGAAAGAGCGATCGGAAACCAACTGATAAATGGCATTTAGATGAGATGAATATTAAGATTAAAGGCGAAGTATTTATATTATGGAGAGCCGTTGACTCTGAGGGGCATGAATTAGAAGTATTACTGCAGAAGCGTCGTAACAAGAAATCAGCTATCCGCTTTTTATCAAAATTATTGGGTAATTATCCAGTTCCAAGAGTAATTGTTACCGATAAGCTCAGGAGTTACATTAAACCGGTTAAGCTTATGTGTCCTAAGACTAAGCATCGCACTCATAAGAGATTAAATAATCGTGTTGAAAATGCTCACCAGCCAACTTAGGCGAAAAGAAAAGATATTAATTAAATTCAAGCATCCTAATTCAGCACAATGTACATTATCACTGATGGGCAAAGTCAGAAATATATTTGCCATAAATGTTGGAAGATATACTAAAACAGCACCTGAGCGAAGAATTGCATTTGCATCCGCTAAATCCATTTGGGATGAAGCTACTAAAAAACTTCTTGCTGCCTGAAATCTAAAAATATAATACTTTTTGATACTATTTTACTTAACTTGACGGTGCCTAAAGATGACAGCTAAACTTGAGTCTTTAGGACTGCTGAAGGTCTTTAGAAGGAAAAAGAAGCAATATTCTAAAATCAAAGATATTGGAATTTTAGATATCGGTAAGGAATTAGATAAAATAGAAGAAAACACAGTATGGAATCAAATCAGAAAGGGATTGAGAGAAGAGTTAGGTGAGGCTATAGATGCGGTTTGGTTTTCTAAAGCAGAAGCTACTGAGGATAAGGAAAAGGGTATGCTAATCCTAACAATGCCAACAAGGTTTATGGCGGATTGGGTTAAAAATAATTATTCACATGTATTAAAAAGACTTAGTGTAGGATGTGGAATTAATAGGGTGGAGTGAACAAAGCAATAAACTATTATTAACATAAATTTTCTGTTAAACTAGATAAATAACATATGAGGTTTTTATGACAGATATCAAGAGTATGAGTATACTTAAAGGTATTAACACTGATGATACCAGTGCAAAGAATATGATAATGATAAATGAGTTAAGGGATATAACGACAGATTGTCTTAAGAAGCTACAAGTAATTAGGAAAGATTTAACATCTGCGTACATAGTAAGTCAGCATATTATCATTAACGAGGATGATAAATATGAATTTAAGCCTGAAAAGGAAGTCAGGGCAGAAAATAAACAACACTTAGATCTTGATAAGGTGCAGAGGGAGGAAGAAAAAATATTAAAAGATATTCTTGATACCATATTTTCTCAGAAAACAGTTGAAAACAAGCAACAAAATAATAAGAAATCAGCTTTAAAAACCGATACATCAAATAGTACGAAAAATATTTTTGTTAAAATAAAGAATTTAATAAAAAAATTGATTAGTAGTTTATATCCTAAGGAAAAGGAAATAAATGTATCTTCAGAAACCAGTAATAACCACGTGGACCTAATGGAGCAGAACGTAAAAAATATTAAAATATATAATAAAGAGTTAGATAAAAGAGTAGAAGCACTAAAAAATATTGATTTATTACAAGAAAAGATAAGCCAATATAAAGAAAGGGCAGTAGATCCTAAAGAGTATAATAAGAAAAAAGATTTTGTGACTGAAGTTATACAGCGTAAACAACATGTTGGACAAAGTAAAATAAATACTAGGTAAGTAACAAATGTTAATATGTTCCAAAACATTGTTCTTATTAAAATGTTCCGCTAATATAACAAAAAATCGTTTTAGGAATAAGAAAATATGCTTATCGGATACGCAAGAGTCTCAACGTTAGATCAAAACCCTAATCATCAAATTGATGCTCTTAATGAGGCAGGATGTAAAAAAATATTTACAGAAAAAATATCAGGTGCAAGTAAGCAACGTACTCAATTGCAGGCAGCTCTTGATTATATGCGTGAAGGCGATACGTTTGTAGTTTGGAAATTATCTCGCCTTGCAAGATCGCTTACGCAAATAATCAGTACTTTAAAAATCCTTGAGGAGAAAAAAATCGGCTTGCATGTAATTACCCAAAATATAGATACTTCAACAGCAGAAGGAAGACTTTTCTTTCATATGAATGCAGCATTCGATCAGTTTCAGCGAGAGATTATTGTAGAAAATACCAAAACCGGCTTAAAATCTGCCCGTAGAAACGGTAGAATTGGTGGGAGACCTAAGTTTATGAGTGACGAAAAAATGCGTACGGCAAAAGCTATGCTAAAAGATAATGAAAATTATCCGTTTATTTCTGATATTATAAAAACGCTAGATATAGGTAGGACAACCTTTTATAGATACTTTCCTCCAGAGTCTATAGAGCAACTTAGAACCCGCCAATAAAATCCTATTGGTAATTTCGTTCCTTTCTGAAGAAAATCCATTAAACATACGGGAAGATTGTACTAAAAAACCTAAGCCTTGAGGTGCAGCATTGTTGTAAAGAGCTGCAAGTACTTTAGGAGCATCAGAGCATTGGGAAATATGTATTTTCATGTTTAGGAATCCTTTTTATTAGTTAAATTTATGGTATTGAGTTCAGAAATAGAGAGTCCAGTAATACGTGAGACCTCAGGAATTGAGTAATTATTAGAAAGCATATTTTTAGCTACTTCCATAGTTCTTTTAGCTTCCCCGATTTGCATGCCTCGAGCTTCTCCAATCTGCATGCCCTCGTTTCTACCAATCTGCATACCTTGTTGTATTCCTTCTTCTTTCCAATGATGAGCGAGGCTAGTCATAAGTTTTTCTCCTTGCTGGTTATTTAAACGGCTTTTAAGTATTTTTTCTAGTTCTATTTTATCAGATTTTTCAATTTTAATCAATGTATAGGTTAATATCAGCTCTAGGTAATCAATACCAATATTTAGTTTAGCCAGTTCAGGTAATAGATCAGCTACCTCATACCATCTTTTAAGTAGGTCTCTTTCATGAATATGCTTCATGAAGAATTGCAGTATCCCTGCCCAAGCTTTTTTCTTTAATTCCTCATCAGGAATATCATGCACATTAATTACTTGGTGGTCTTTAGTCCAAATATCTTGCATAAGTTCTTTACCGAGTTTTAAAAAACTTATTAATACTGTGATTGTTCTAGAGGTAAATGATTCTGATGAGGATTGGATATTATAGTCATGAGATATACTAATTAATCTTGCTGCTTTAGATTCAGTTTTAGCTTTAGTTTTATATTTTGTACTTTTTTGTGAATGAGGTTTTTGTGGTGACTCGCAAGAGCTGCTAGCGTTCCGAGAGGTAGTACGAGCTAAAGTTTTGTAGGGGCTAGCAAAAGAAGTAGGTACTACCCTACTATTATTGCCAACACAGTGATGATGTGATATATTCATAAATGACCTCATATTTATTTATGGGTTATTGCATTTACCAGTAAACACAAACCGTCCAAAGTTTTCAGTGTTTACTGGTTTTTCTTTTTATAAGGTAGTTTCTACTTTATTATCAGCTATCTCTGCTACCTCATACTTCTACTTTATTAAATATATTTTAGTGTGTCAAGAAAAATTACCTTGGGCATGGTATTTTTTAATTAAAACTGAGTCTGATTTATGAAATTGTCAATTCCTATACAAAAATTCTTAAAGAAAAATTTAATTAAACTTGGATTGAAAAGAAAAGACTTTGCACAAAAAATTAATATGACGTATCCAACAGTGACTAGGCTTATTAATGCTTCTAGAAATAATCCTGAATTTATGACAATTATTACTCTAGCTGATTTTTTTCATTGCTCTATTGATGAAGTTATAGGACGAAAACAATATATATTGTGTAATGCACAGCAACAACAATTTTTACAATTACCTTTACACAAAGTGCAAAAAAACCTTATCTCATTTATTAAGAATAAGTTAGTCTTAGAAAAGATAACCGCTTATCAACTAGCCAAAAAATTAAAACTTGGCGAAACTGTTATTCATGATTTTATAAAAGATGGTAGTAATATAAATATCCTAAGTAGTCCTGTCATTATAAAATTAGCCAATTATTACTGTATTTCTTTGGATATTATGATTAACAGAACTCTAGTATCTAATGAATTTTAACATATTATTATATAATAGTTATACATGATATATATAATAGATAAATAATCGTTATACATTACTTTGTTTTTTATCAATATATTCTGAAACTATTCTTACCATAAAACTAGATCTATTTCCTTCAGTTGGATTGCTTTTTAAGTAATTATTAAGTTTTAAGTAAAATGAATCTGACATAGAGATCATTCTTCCTTTATATGTATCTTTTTTTTCTTGATATTGTGGGATTTGTGGGTCACTACTTTGAATAAAATCAAATTCTAGTTTTGAAATAGCATTAGGATTTGGTATACTTTTTATTTTTTTCATATTTAAAATATATTATTCAATAATCATTATATAATAACATTATAATTATTATATATCTATTGTATAAAATTGTTTTAGTTTATCTTGTATTTCTTGACTAATATTCTCTATTTCTCGTACCGCTTTTTGATCTTGTGGAGTCTGTTCCACCACTCCTCTACCACTTTTTATAGAATGTTTAAATGCTACTCTTTCGCACCTCGTAATAATAGTCTTTAGAGTGATTAGCTTTGTGCTCGGAAAGTAGTTTAATTAATCCTAAAGGCTCGTCTCTAACCACTTTGTAGGTTATAATTAAATCTAAATTTAAATCAGATATGAAAGCTCTGTTTGGTTGTAACTTAAAGAAAATTGCTCCACCTCCTAAAAATGGCTCATAGTAATCTTTAAAATTAGTTGGCATGCGAACACTTATTGCCTTTCTTAAACTTCTTTTGCCTCCAACCCATTTAACAAAAGGTCTTGGTATTTCTTTATCTATTTCCTCAAGGGGTTTTAATTTTAATGATGGGTGGTATAGGTGCGGAGTGGCAATACATTCTACATTTTTCCCAACTACCTCTGTATTGCTAGCATACTCAAACAGAGTGCTTGCTTTCTTTGTAATATCACATATACCCGTACTCCACCCTCTTAACCCCACATCCTTCGCTAAGTCTGCGTATCACATGCGAGTAATTATTTCTGATCCAATCCGCCATAAACCTTGTTGGCATTGTTAGCGTTAGTGTGCCAGTTTCCCTGCATTCTTTAGTCTCTGCTTTAGAAAACCAAACCCCGTCTATCACCGCCCCTAATTCCTCAATCAGTCCTTTCCTGATTTGATGCCATGCTGTGTTTTCTTCTATTATATCTAATCCCTTACCAATATCTAAAATTCCAATATCTTGGCTATTAGAAATAATATCAGGTTCTTTGATTTTAGAATATTGCTTTTCTATCGCTTCTTTTCTTTCCCCTTTTCCCCTGCCACCTTCAGAAGATCCTTCATCTCCAATCACAGTCACATAATAACCGTTAATACCATACACTGCTTCTATTTGCTCGCTTAAAGTTGCTATTTGTCGCTCACTTAAATCTAGTCGGTTTGGAATTAACGCAGTAATAAAACTATTATCATGATTTGTTTTAAACTCAACTTGTGTCAGTATCTCATATGCCACATTAGTACTAAATCTTCCTGATATCTTCTTCCTTACCTGCATTTCTTTGCTGGTATCCAAGGAATTCTCTATTTGGCTTAGGTATTTCTCATATTCTAGTAAGTTTTGCTCTTTCGAATTAATGTTACAGCTGAACCTAAATGTTGTATGATTTACAAGCGGTCCTTGATGCTTCTCATTCTTTAGAATCTTTGCCATATAGCTTAAGAATGTAAACTTGTTCTTAAATCTCTTCTCAGGATATTTGATGTAGAGCTTCAGTAATAACTGATTCACAAAATTATTGCTGAATTCTCTACCAGCTCTAAAGTTAAGCGTATCTACATCTTGTTCTGAGAGTGGATAGAAATGCCTTAATTCCTTATATTCAGATATATCTTCGATGATTCTTGCAGCAGACTCAAAGGTAGTATTAGAACAAGATGGTTTAGCCTTAATAGAACTTTCAAAAGAATTGTTATAAGATTCAGATGGAAACGAGCAAAGCTCGTTTCCCAAAAACTCTTTTTTAGCATCTATATAATCTATATTTTTAATAATACTATTCTTTAATACAAAGTCTTTATTATATAATTGACCAGAATCAGTGCAAGCAGGGTCATATTTAGTGCATTCCCATTCCTTAGAGGATTCCAAGGTTTTATTGTTATTGTATTCTTCTTCATTTTGATCGCTAATTACTGATTCTTGATTGTGATTATTAATTACTGCTTGCTGTTGACCTATATGTTCTTCTTGGTTATTCTGTTCTGCCTGGTTATTTTGTTCATGCTGATTATGGTGCTTGGTGATGAGAGAAACATTAAGCACTGATATCTTCCATAAAGATTTATCAGCTCTGCTGTTATGATCTTCTGTATCTTTTATGAAAAATCTCTGTTTAGAGATAAAATTATGATCTTCTAAGTCTTTCAATGCTTTAGCCAAGCTATTTCTATGCAATTTAAGTTCTTTCTGTAATTCTTGATAAGAAGTAACAATAGAGTATGACTTATAGGTTAAGGCACTATCAGAATCGTCATAATTGTACTTATTAGCAGAAGATTTATAAATCTTAGTAAAAAGATATAATAATATGATCTTAGATATTGCAGAAATGCTACAATTAGAATTTAATTGCTTTAAGAACTGATAAGATACTCTTATAAACATCTTAGTTTTTTCAAGATGTTGTCTTTTTCCTTCTATGGTAGGTATAAAGGTTTTATCTATAAGGTCTAAACTCTTAGAGTTATTTTGGTGTACTGCTTCATCATTTATGTCACAAAGAGCAAATCTATCAGGTTCGTATTTAAGATCATTAAAAACCTTATCAGGTATTGTTGTGGTAATAATGTTACGATTATTCTGTCCTTTTTCATTCTTATCTCTATGGATAAGAAAATATCCTTTATCCTCTAAAGATTTTTGTAGAACAAATACTTCAGCTTTAGAACAAGATAGCCTAGAAGACCAGCTTTTAGCAGGTAGCGATATAGATCTATTATGTCCTTTAGAGGAGTTAATATAAGAAAGAGAATCAGCTAAGATATAGTACATCTTCTCAAGTGAAGATAACCTAGAGCATGATAATATGTGAGATAATAAACACCCAGTTATTGGGATGTATGATTGATTCTTTGTGGTATCAAGGTATTTATGTATACCTATATTCTCACTTGACCTAGCAAGTGGGTAAAATAATTGCATTTTATGCTCCTTTTATGGAGCTAAGTACCTAAAAACCTTGACTTTTTATTATTATTTATGTAATATCTTTTTATAAGAGATCCGGGCAAAGATTATCTTATCAATAAATTAAGGAGCGAAGGTTGTATACTTAACTCCTTATTTATTCCTTGTTATTTTCATTAATTTCATTAAGTAATACCTTTTCTTGAGCTAGTTTTTCCTTTGCGGCTTCTAAAATCCACCTACTTCTATCTGTAAGTGCAAAATTTTGTAAATGAGCATCTAAATCTTTCAGAAAAGACTTTGGCATAGATATCATTACTCTTTTTACATCATGTTTTAATATAGCCATAAACGTCAAAATTATATTTTATATTCATAATAATATTAAACATAATGTAATGTCAAGTATCATAATACAATATATTACACTTTTAAAGTGTAATATATGTATATGTTAAATTAAACAATATATAAAAATTAAGTTGATTATATTATTACAAGGTGTTATTAATTAATTATTATATAATAGATATATAATAATTAATTAATCCAAATATAATCCATATAACATTATGTATATCATCACAATTGCCAGCACAAAGGGTGGAGTAGGAAAATCAACATTCAGTCTAAATTTAGCTACTGCTTTATTAAATCAAGGAAAAAAGGTTGCATTATTAGATGCTGATGCTCAAGGTACTGTCACAAAGTGGTCTAAGGTTCGAGATTATATGATTGAAGCTGGTGAAAAAATTAATAAGCTTTTTGTAGCTGGAGTACGAGGTGAGGCTTTATTAGAAATTGCAGAAGATAAAAAAAAACAAGGTTGTATCGTTTTGATTGATAGCCCAGGAGTTGATGACTCAAATATGAGAAGTTCATTATTGAGAAGTGATGCCGTGATTACTACTTGTTCTCCATCACCAGTAGAATTGTGGGAGGTAGAATCATTGATAACTATTATGAAACAATTACAGTTAGTTCAAAATAGAAAAATCCCACTATTTTTATTATATAATAAGGTACCTACAATATACTCTGATACTGCGATAGCAGAAGCATCGTTGTTTTTTGAACAAAATAATATTATGCCTCATTATATTCTGCAATCTTATATTAAGGAAAGAGTAGCATTTAAACATTCTATAAAAAGTGGTAGAGGAGTGGTGGAACAGACTCCACAAGATCAAAAAGCGGTACGAGAAATAGAGAATATTAGTCAAGAAATACAAGATAAACTAAAACAATTTTATACAATAGATATATAATAATTATAATGTTATTATATAATGATTATTGAATAATATATTTTAAATATGAAAAAAATAAAAAGTATACCAAATCCTAATGCTATTTCAAAACTAGAATTTGATTTTATTCAAAGTAGTGACCCACAAATCCCACAATATCAAGAAAAAAAAGATACATATAAAGGAAGAATGATCTCTATGTCAGATTCATTTTACTTAAAACTTAATAATTACTTAAAAAGCAATCCAACTGAAGGAAATAGATCTAGTTTTATGGTAAGAATAGTTTCAGAATATATTGATAAAAAACAAAGTAATGTATAACGATTATTTATCTATTATATATATCATGTATAACTATTATATAATAATATGTTAAAATTCATTAGATACTAGAGTTCTGTTAATCATAATATCCAAAGAAATACAGTAATAATTGGCTAATTTTATAATGACAGGACTACTTAGGATATTTATATTACTACCATCTTTTATAAAATCATGAATAACAGTTTCGCCAAGTTTTAATTTTTTGGCTAGTTGATAAGCGGTTATCTTTTCTAAGACTAACTTATTCTTAATAAATGAGATAAGGTTTTTTTGCACTTTGTGTAAAGGTAATTGTAAAAATTGTTGTTGCTGTGCATTACACAATATATATTGTTTTCGTCCTATAACTTCATCAATAGAGCAATGAAAAAAATCAGCTAGAGTAATAATTGTCATAAATTCAGGATTATTTCTAGAAGCATTAATAAGCCTAGTCACTGTTGGATACGTCATATTAATTTTTTGTGCAAAGTCTTTTCTTTTCAATCCAAGTTTAATTAAATTTTTCTTTAAGAATTTTTGTATAGGAATTGACAATTTCATAAATCAGACTCAGTTTTAATTAAAAAATACCATGCCCAAGGTAATTTTTCTTGACACACTAAAATATATTTAATAAAGTAGAAGTATGAGGTAGCAGAGATAGCTGATAATAAAGTAGAAACTACCTTATAAAAAGAAAAACCAGTAAACACTGAAAACTTTGGACGGTTTGTGTTTACTGGTAAATGCAATAACCCATAAATAAATATGAGGTCATTTATGAATATATCACATCATCACTGTGTTGGCAATAATAGTAGGGTAGTACCTACTTCTTTTGCTAGCCCCTACAAAACTTTAGCTCGTACTACCTCTCGGAACGCTAGCAGCTCTTGCGAGTCACCACAAAAACCTCATTCACAAAAAAGTACAAAATATAAAACTAAAGCTAAAACTGAATCTAAAGCAGCAAGATTAATTAGTATATCTCATGACTATAATATCCAATCCTCATCAGAATCATTTACCTCTAGAACAATCACAGTATTAATAAGTTTTTTAAAACTCGGTAAAGATGATGCGTGGCTAAAGCTAGGCAAGCAATTATTGTTACTGAAAAAATCTCCAAACAAACAAAAATTCTATAGATCTGCATTATGTTGCTTTAAATCATCAATCAAAGCTCATCCCGATAATTACGTAGCATATTATTTTAGCGGCATAACATTATCATGTACGCAGCACAACTACTTAAATCATTACACGAAAAGCATCAAAGTTGGCAGAAGGCAGTAAGATACTATCATTCTGCAAAGGATGAACATCACCGTAAATACTCAAAAGCGGTATTAGTATCATGGTTAAAACAAAATTAAAAATAAATTAGTAACATATAAATTGCTTTTTTCATAAAAAAGTGTAATAAATAAATTACACTTAAAGTAAGGTTAATATGAAATGGTCATTTAGAAAATTAATGTGTGAGCAACTAAAACAACAACTAAAACCTTTTGATAATATCACCATACCGGCGGAAGGGTGGATTAAAACAATAAGGCAAGCAATGGGGATGACAGCGTTACAATTAGCAAAAAGAAGTAATCTTAGCAGACCAAGAATTTTACGTATAGAAAAAGATGAAACGTTAAAACATGTGACATTAAGCACTTTAGAGAAGGTAGCAGAAGGGCTCGGTTGTAGAGTAGTATATGCTTTAGTCCCGCAAAAAGACTTATTAACTGCAATAGATCAGCAAGCAGAACAATATATTACAAATCAATTGCACTCTATATCTCATTCTATGTTACTCGAAGATCAGAAAGTACTTGATAATATGCAGAAAAAGCAAAAAGAAATTCTTAAAGAAGAAGTACTAAAAAATAATATAAAAGACATTTGGCAATGAAATTTGATTACCCAGAGGGGGCGACTCCTTTAAATGCTGATGAGGTTCATAACCTAATACCTAGACATTTAACAACTCAACATGAATTAAATGAATGGGAACAATTTAATATTGTACAGGCAGAACAGTGGCTTTTTAGACGAAAAAGGAAGGATATATATTTATTAGAATTTGCCCAAAAGCTTCATCACAAGATGTTTGATCAAACTTGGAAATGGGCAGGTGAATTCAGGAAAACACAGACAAATATAGGTGTACATAGTGTATATATCGCACAGGAATTAAAAAAGCTGTTTGGAGATGTTTGTTATTGGAAAGATCACAATGTGTATTCCATACGCGAGATCGCTGTAAGATTACATCATAGGTTAGTGTTCATTCATCCTTTTCCCAATGGTAACGGAAGGTTCTCGAGGTTATTTGCAGATTTTGTAGCAATTAGCAATAATCAACCGCGATTTGGTTGGGGTAAGGGTTCACTAACGCAAGATGGTGTAGTTAGAAAACTATATATAGAAGCACTAAAAGAAGCTGATAATTTTGATTATAAAAAACTTATAGAATTTGCAGATAGTTAGGAAAATAGGTACTAAAATGTTAGATGATTACACCAGAGGCGGACAAATATTCATCCATAAAGTAAGGATGTTTAGGCAGGTTATTGGAGTGTCAACATTTTGGTCTTTTGTCATTGCAGCTTTGTTAGTCGTTTTCTTAACTCTGCCACAATATAAAGCAATTAATATATTTGCTGCTAAAACATATATGCGAGCATCTTTTGTAGATTTTATTTGGGATATTACACCTAAAATATCTGAAGATTCAAAGAGACGTAAGCCAAGGATCGATATATATGATCTATCTATAGATAAGGCATCAAGGAGTGTTAAAGTCACAACTATCTTAAATACGCCAAAATACAAGCAAGCCTATATGATGCTTAAAGATTATATAGCAAGTATCCTTTTCCTTGCTGCAGGTAGTACAGTCTTTTTAGTGTTTCTAGTGGTTTATGATATGGAGCAAGTTTGGTAAGACTGCAAGGGCAACAAAGCATATCAGCGGCAGCACAATTAAAACCGCCTCAGAAGTAAGAAAATATCTCAAAAAACATAATTTAATAGGTAAGTTTCACATCGGTGACATGCCTTTAATCAAGAACACAGAAACTAGACATTTCTTAGTTACAGGTAGTACTGGTAGCGGTAAAACGAATCTCATTAATACATTACTGCCCCAAGTAAGAGATGCAAAACATCCAGCTATCGTAGTAGATCAGACCGGCGAGATGATAGAGCAATATTATGATCCAAATAGAGGCGATATCATATTTAATCCATTAGATGCTCGTTCTCATTCATGAGACTTTTGGCAAGATGCAACATCTAATAACGTAGCAATAGGCGAGGTAGATCCAAGACTTGAGAAATTTGCTAAAGTTCTTTTTTCTTTCGATAAACGGAGTACTGGAGGTGGCAATGATCAGTTTTGGCAAAATAGTAGTGAGATACTATTTACCTCATGTGTTGAGAGTTTAATCAAGAAAGATTGCCGTACTATTACTGCTCTTAAAAAGATACTTACTAAAGTAAATAGGCAGGATTTAGCAAATTTACTACAAGGGACAAGAGCAGCTAGATATTTTTCCAAAAATAATACTACTACTGCAGAATCTATTTTGTCTGTCATGACTACCTCGGTAAGACCAATTTGTCTGCTGCAAGATAGCAAGCAGCAATTTTCTTTAAAGCAGTATTTTCAAAATATTGAAAAAGGTAGTAATAGCTGGCTTTTCTTATCGAGTAGTCCGTCGCAACGAGAAGTGACTTTACCGCTGCTTGCCTGCATCTTAGAACTTGCAGTCTCTTATTGAATCGAGTCAGGCATTAACGAGCAAAGACGTATATGGTTTGTAATAGATGAGCTGGCAAGTCTTGGTCGGCTTAATTCTCTTTCAACATTACTTGCAGAATCACGTAAATATGGTGGTTGCGTGATGGCAGCCACCCAGTCTTTAAACCAACTCTTTGACAAATATGGTCATTATGCAGGCAGTACTTTGTTTGATCAGTTTGCTACTAAATTCATGTTTAGAAGTACCGATCCAAGTACTGCTCGTTTAATTACTGATATATTTGGCAATATAGAGTATGCATCGCAGCAAAAAAATACCTCATATGGAGCTCACGAACATAGAGACGGCGTCTCATATACAGAGCAAGAAAAAAGAAAATCCTTAATCACAACAAATGATATAGCAAGCCTTAAGGATCTAGAATGTTTTGTAGGTCTTCCTGAACCCCAAATACGGATAACAAAGCTACAACTTACACCAGCACAAGTAGAACGCAAAAACAAAGGCTATATTCCTTTGTCGTTGTCTGAAGAAGCGGCATTAGAGCAAGCATTAAAAGAAAAAGTACCAAGCCATGATAGCGATACTGAAAATACCCCACTAGGTTCTATGGCAAGTACAGATCACGATATTAATTATGATATTAATGAAATATCTGATGCAGAGTCAGAAGCAGAACTAGAGGATACACGCCCAAGAAAAATCGTTTTCAAATTAACCTGAAACTTCAATATTAACACTAAAAATGAGGAATCAATATGAAAAAAGAATCAAATAATCAAAACCAAGATTTAGAAGAAAAACAAAATATATTAGAGATATCGGAAAATACTAGCAATGCAACCAATAGTGCAGAATCATCACAATTAGCCACTCCTCTCAATGTAGAACCGAGTATTGATGACGACGCAGTGAACAAATTAAAGAATCAATTGAGTTTTTCTACTAAAGCACTGAAAAAGCAGCAGCAAGAATTGAGCAAAGTGTTATCTAGTAGCGCAGAACAACTTAATGATGCAGTCAAAACGTTTGACAAAACTATTACTGCCCAAAAAAATCAGTATGAGATACTACAAAATGAAGTTGGAGTTTTAACTGTATTACCGGAAAAAACAAAAGAAGCAGTAACAAATATCATACCGGATGTTGCAAAAGAACTGGATAAAATCCAAAAAGAATATACAAAATCATTGCATGACTCATATAGTACTATCATCAGTGGCTACGCAGAGGAAATACAGAAATACAAAACAGAAATAGATCAAGTAAGTCACGGTTTAACATCTCATATCACAAAACATATAAGTTCAGTAGATCAAAAACTAGATGAATATAGTAAAAAACTATCTGCTAGTGCTGCTTATGTTGTCGAGTGCAGTAATTATTCTTTTTTAAAGAATATGTGCCTAGTGGTGTTATTTTCGGCAATAGTAGCAGGAGGTACTGCATATTTAGTAACTACTAAATTTCCAAGATATTTGACTGTCACAGGAGCAAATAACGTTACAATACAAGATTGTGATGTCAGTGTTTTGGGAAAAGCTAAAGATCCTGACAATCTGATAATGACAAAAAAGAAATAGATTTAAAAGACTCGCAAAACTGATATAATGGTTATTAATTTAGGATTAAAATATATTATGAAACATAAATTATATAAAACTTTTCTTACGGTAGCATTTGTATTATTTTCATTCCAAACAATTGCTGGTAAGAATCAAGCTGCTCTAGAAAAGCAGGGTGATTCCTCATACATTAATATATCTGTTACTGAACAAATGGATGTACAGGAAGATTTACTAATATCCAGTATACGTATAGAAGAGGAGGGCGTAGATCCAAAATCTGTACAAAATGCGGTTAATCTTTCAATGGCGGCAGCAATAAAAATAGCCAAACAACCGGATATTAACGTCTCTACAGGACAATATAATATATATCAATATGATGAAGAACAAAATACCAGTAATAAAGAGAAACGGTTAAAGAAAAAGAAGTGGCGTGGCAGTCAAGTATTATCATTACAAAGTAGAACACCTGAAGCATTATTATCAGTAATCGGACAATTACAAAATGAAGGCTTATTAATACAAAATCTGAATTATACATTATCTAATGATAAGA